>JBBDUI010000001.1 GCA_040903985.1 Candidatus Saccharimonadales bacterium | reverse complement strand
TGTCTGAGGTTGAGCTGGCGGTGAAGTACGGCGCCTTGGTCTCGCCGTCTGAAAGCACTGAAAGACTGTTAGCATTTGACCCGAAACCGACCATAAAGGAGTCCGAAGTGTTGTTGATGATGCCACGACCAAAAGCCAAAGAATTATTTGCGTTTGCCTGCACGTCCTCACCAAACGCGATCGCTCCTCTTCCTGTCGCCTGAAGCGTGCCGCTTGCATACCCGGCCGCAACGGAACCATACCCGCTCGATGTTATATCTCCTGATCCATCAGTCAAACCCAACGCAACGGAACCGTACCCGCTTGCCGTGATGTTTCCAGATGCTGTTATTGACATCCTACCGAACGCAAGAGCCCCGTCTCTTGTCGCCTGTATACCGTCACTTACCCCAGAATACCCACCAGCAACAGACCCGAAGCCGTTCGCAAGAGTGTTGTAGCCAAGGGCAGTAGCAAACTGGCTAGAAGCAGTCGTATTGCGACCGAAGGCAGTAGCGTAGCTAGCGGATGCTTCAGTTCCTCTACCAAACGCAGTAGAAGCGTAACCTGACGCGGTGTTAGTGTAACCGGAAACAGTGGAGTGGTCACCGGATGCTGTGTTGCTTTCACCAAACGCAACAGAAGAGAGACCGGAAGCGGTCGTGTTGAACCCAAACGCCACAGCATCATTGTCAGACACGGTGATATCTCGACCAAATCCAACAGCATGATCGCCGGACACCTCGACACCGTCGCCAAATGCGAATGAATGAGCACCGGTCACTACACTCCCCTCACCTCCGGCAAATGAATAGTCACCGTACGCTCGGGTACCACTACTACCGATCGCGAACGGATAGTTGCCGGTACCGGCTTGTGCCTGACCAAAGGCAGTGGCGCCGGTAGAAGTTGCCTTAGCTTTACTCCCCGCAGCAAAAGAGTAATTACCTGATGCAGTAGTACCTTCTATTACCGCACCTCCAAGAGCGGTGGCATAGATACCAGAGGCAGTATTGAAACCACCATACGCAAATGCATTCAACCCATCAGCCACACTTCCGCTTCCTCCCGCCATCGAACCGGAGACGAAGAGTGACTCATTGCCGGTACCAAGGTTTTCGTTGCTTGAACCGATGATCACATTGCCGGCAAACGTCGAGGTGGCTGTTGATGAAGCTGCGGTAAAGTACTGAGCCTGCGACTGACCGGCAACATCAAAGAGTGCGGTCGGGGTAGTAGTCCCTATACCCACACCGCTGTTTTGAATCCCGCCGGAGCCGTCCGCCTCAGCAAATATAGAAAGCATTGGGTTGCCGTCTAGGTGCGCGATGTACGACATATCTGTTCCGGCTGACGCGCTTGAGGTAACCGGCATATCGGTCCAGCTGATAATACCTGCGTCTGACTCAAAGACCGTCGCACCGAGGCGGAGATTGTCGATCGAGGTGGAGTAGTCACTGCGGGTGAACTGGAATGCGCCGCCCCCGAAGACCACATCACCATCGAAGGTAGAAGTGGCTGAGGTGCCGGCTACGTGGAACTCGGTCTCTGGTGTACTGGTGCCGATACCTACCTTTCCGCCGACAAACGCCGCGGTGTTGGCAGGAACTTGTACGCCGGACTGGTTGCCATCAAGGGCAACAGCGAAGGCATAATTGCCTTGAGCCTCTATGCTTCGACCAAATGCGATTGATCGATCACCTGAGGCAATAGTGTCGTGACCGAAGGCAGTGGAACTGTTACCAGACGCCTCTGTGCCGTCACCAAAGGAGGTTGCGTACCAGCCAGAGGCGGTTGTGCCGTAACCAAAGGCGGTTGAAATATAACCACCGGAGGCAGTGGACTGATACCCGAAGGCGGTGGAGTAATTAGCTGAAGCAGTGGTTCCATAACCAAAGGCGGTGGAATAAGACCCGGAGGCGGTTGTGCCGTAACCAAAGGCAGTGGAAGCATACCCGGAGGCGGTGGTGTTGACGCCAAAGGCAGTGGAAGCATACCCGGAGGCGGTGGTGTTGACGCCAAAGGCAAAACTGCTCGGCCCACTCGCCACACTCCCAAATCCTCCCGCCATTGATCCGGAGACAAAGAGTGCCTCATTGCCGGTGCCAAGGTTTTCGTCACTTGAGCCGATGACCACGTTGCCGGCAAAGGTCGAGGTTGCTGATGTTGAGCTAGCAGTGAAGTACGGCGCCTTGGTCTCGCCGTCTGAAAGCACTGAAAGACTGTTAGCATTTGACCCGAAACCGACCATAAAGGAGTTAGCGGTGTTGTTAGTTATATCACGACCAATAGCGGTGGAGTAATTTTGCAGAGCTTCAACGCCGGCACCAAGTGCAATTGACCCTTGACCCATAGCTCTTAGATCGTTGTCGACAGCAAATCCTGCGGCAAATGAACCATCACCGCCTGCTTGAAGAGTTGAACCGGAAAATGAGTCGTCTGCAGCAATACCGAAAGCAGCCGCTCCGTCACCAGAAGCTTCGATGATGCCTATATTTTGATAGTTACTTCCAGTAGAAAAAGAACCTTGGCCGGAGGCAGTGGTATAACCACCAGAAGCGGTGGAATATGCACCGGAAGCTTCTACGTTGTAACCGAACGCAAAGCTGTCATCTCCGCTTGCAACGCTATTACTTCCTCCCGCCATTGAGCCGGAAACAAAGAGTGATTCATTGCCGGTACCAAGGTTTTCGTCGCTTGAGCCGATAACCACGTTGCCGGCGAAGGTTGAGGTGGCGGAAGTAGAGGTGGCGGTGAAGTAGTCAGCTTTGGCTTGACCTTCGACTGAAAGGAGGGCGGATGGGTTTGCGGTTCCGATACCGACACTACCACCATTTTTAAACGTAACGAGATTGCTGTCGCTATCGTCATAGATCGCCATGAAATTGTCTGCGCCTGATCCTGTGCCGTCATAGCCAAGCTTCATACCAAAGCCACCTGTATTTTCAAAGAAACTAATACCGTTTGCCGATCCGGTAGCAGTCTGACCTACCCGTATATTGAGCTGATTTGAAGCAGCACCAGAGTCCGGAACAAAACCGTCACCAAGTGCTACTGTGCCATTTACATCAAATTCAGTAGTTGGGTCCGCGGTATTGATACCAACCGAGCCACCCATAAAGGCAGCGGTGCTAGCCGGAACAGTCACGCCGGATTGGTTGCCGTCGAGCGCGACGGCAAAGGCGTAGTTACCTTGGGCTTCGATCTCTCGACCGAAGGCGGTGGAGTAGTAACCAGAGGCGGTGGTGGAAAGACCGAAGGCGGTGGAGTAGTTGCCGGAGGCGGTGGTTGCAGCTCCAAAAACAGTGGAGTAGTCACCAGATGCGGTGGTGTCTGTACCGAAGGCGGTAGCAGCAAGACCAGAGGCATCTACACTGTTCCCGAACGCAAATGCGTTCGTTCCGCTCGCTTCGCTTGTAAACCCACCAGCCATGGAACCAGAAACAAAAAGAGACTCAGCGCCGGTGCCGAGGTTTTCGTTACTTGAGCCGATCACCACGTTGCCGGCGAAGGTCGAGGTGGCGGAAGTAGAGGTGGCAGTAAAGTACGGTGCTTCTACTTCTTGATCAAATTCAAAGTTGCCACCCATTGCGTTAACAAACTCCACATCGTCGCTAGATTCGTTTAGGGTAATACTCGCATTTAGGTCATTTATTCCGTTGTTATAAACGAGAGAAAATGAATCATTGAAAAGATCTAATGTAACATCCTGATCACCAAAAATGTCATTTTCAAACACGATACCGTTTGATGCCGGCTGACTCAACGTTATACCGTTTGTGTTGATAACTACCGCGTCATTTGATGAACTATCTTCAATAGCTATCGACCCTGAGAAAATATCGATGTCGTGATCGGCGCTTGTTTTATTGAATGCGAGCCCACCACCACTATCCATCACAGCTAACACACCACCACTTGAGTTTTGCCACTCGGTAAGATTAGCAGTTTGGGAAGAATTTGCGCGTATTACCGACTGAATTTCATCACTAGTACCAAATACACTCAAAGCGGCTGTTGGGCTACTCGTCCCAATACCCAACCTATTGGTTGAATCATCCCAGAAGAAGTTGCTGTTGTCTTCAGACAGTTTTCCGTTCGATCCGGCAAAAAGCACTGATCCTTCGGTGGTGGTTCCGAAGCTGACGTTGCCGTCGAACGTGGTAGAGGCGGTGGCCTGAAACTCACCGTTTGGACCGATTTTGGCGAGCACACTCCCCGCACTGTTCTGCCACTCGGTGAGGTTGGCGGTTTGGGAGGAAGCTGCTTTAACGATAACACCCACTCTGGATGCAGTATCAAGCGTAGCGGTAAGCGTATCTAGAACATTAAGAGCACCACTATCCTCAAGCGTCAATATATCTGTGCCGCCATTCTGCCATACAAAGTTATCGTCTCCGGACGCCGACTCCTTATTGAACACAAAGTTCTTAGCAGCCGGTCCCATCGTCAAGCTAACATTCCCAGAACTTCCACCGAAGGTGACTTCTTCATTGCCGGTATCGACAGAGAATACATCTTGACCGCTCGTACCTTCAACAACAAATGCGGCTGATCCGTCAGCGGTCACCGTAGTGGTGCCGTAGGCGTGGAGCGTAGAAGCTGGACTACTCGTCCCAATCCCCAACCTGTTGGTTGAATCATCCCAGAAGAAATTCTGGCTGCCGCCGAAGCTGACGTCGTTGCCGTCCGGCTGGAACACAAGCTCGCCGGATTGGTTCTGGATAGAATTATTAGAAAGGAAGAGCGAGTTGGTGCCGACCTTGAGGTTTTCGTAGACGTGGAGTGAGTCGGTGATGGTCGAAGTACCGGTCCCGCCGATGTACATTAAACCGTCGACACCAAGTGTCGCCGCCGGGGTAGTAGTGCCGATGCCGACCGAGCCGCCCATGAAAGCAGCGGTGTTGGCTGGGACTTCTACACCGGACTGGTTACCATCGAGCGCGACGGCGAAGGAGTGAGAGCCGGCAGCTTCGATATTTGAACCAAATGCAACAGATTTACTTCCTGAAGCAATAGTACCCGAACCTAATCCTCCTCCGAAAGCAGTAGCGTAGTTACCAGAAGCAGTAGAATACGCACCAGAAGCAGTAGATGCAAAACCAGATGCCTCAGTATCATAACCAGAAGCGAAAGAGTAGTAACCAGAGGATGTAGAGAACATTCCAAAAGCAGCGGAATAATATCCGGAAGCAGTTGTATTCCAACCGAATGCAAACGAGTCCACTCCACTCGCCACACTCCCCGACCCTCCCGCCATTGAACCGGAGACAAAGAGTGATTCATTGCCGGTACCGAGGTTTTCGTTGCTTGAACCGATCACCACGTTGCCGGCGAAGGTTGAGGTCGCTGAGGTCGAGGAGGCGGTGAAGTAGTCGGCTTTTGCTTGGCCAAATGTCTGAGAGAGTCCACTGGATACAGCAAAGTCCTTCTGGCCGAAGCCGACAGCAAAGGAGGAAGCGGTACTGTTTGTAAAGCTCTCACCAAAAGCCATAGAGTATGTGGCAGAAGCGGTGGTACCGGAACCGAAGGCGGTGGAGAAGTAACCAGAAGCGGTGGTGTTGGTACCGAAAGCAGTGGATAAGACGCCGGAGGCGGTGGTGCCGGAACCGAAGGCAACGGAACCGTCGCCAGACGCTGTGGTGTTGGTACCGAAAGCAAAGCTATTATCACCACTAGCCACACTTCCGCTTCCCCCGGCAAATGAATAGTTACCGTATGCTCGCGTGTTGCTGCTTCCAATCGCGAACGGATAGTTGCCGGTACCGGCTTGAGCTTGGCCGAAGACGGTTGCGCCGGTGGAAGTGGCTTGAGACTCGTCTCCTACTGCAAATGAATAATCCCCGGATGCAGTTGCATTATGCCCAAGTGCAACAGAAGCAATACCCGAAGCGGTACTGCCTCCAGCATATCCACTACCCGTAGCGAGCGATCCAGCACCCGATGCTGTTGATTCTCCGAAGGCAACAGCAAGATCGTTGCTTGCCACGGCATTTTGTCCGAACGCAAAGCTGTCATCTCCGCTTGCAACGCTATTACTTCCCCCTGCCATCGAGCCGGAGACGTAAAGCGATTCGTTGCCAGTGCCGAGACTTTCGTTACTTGAGCCAATGACCACGTTGCCGGCGAAGGTCGAAGTTGCTGAAGTTGAGGAAGCGGTGAAGTACGGCGCTTTGGTTTGACCGTCTGAGAAGATGTGAAGCGTATTGCCCTGCGATGTTCCAAGAAGAATCGAGCTACTTACAGCGTTTACAATATTTTTTCCAATAGCAACGGCACTAGCTCCTGAAGCAGTGGTGTTATAACCAAGCGCGGTGGTGTAAAGATCGGAGGCAGTGTTGCTGTGACCAAGTGCGGTGCTGTATGCATCATCGACAGTGTTACCGTAGCCAAAAGCAGCGGATCCACCTACACCTACAAAGTTACCATTTACTTCGTTAAATTGTCCGACAGCAATATTACCAGTGCCTCCAGATACGTTGTTATCTTTTCCGATACTTGTCCACCAACTTGCTTCATCATACACCTCAAGCACGCCGTCGATGTCTACATCGTACGCGAAGGTCGAAGTTGCCGACGTCGAGGAAGCGGTGAAGTAGTCAGCTTTGGCTTGGCCTTCGACGGAGAGAAGCGCGGAAGGATTGTTTGTTCCGATTCCTAATCTATTAGTCGAATCATCCCAGAAGAAATTATCCGCATCAGCTAAGAACCCGCCCGAGCCGTCGGAGTACTGAATAGCACCCGAAGAGCTTGCCGCTGATGCGCCGGCTGTAGCAGCAGTGGTCTGCAATGTCCCGTCAGGGAACTTGATGCCGGTAGTGTCAGCATAGAAACCAGAAGCAGTGGTGGTGCCGGCGATACTTAGATTACCGGTGGAGCCGTCCAGGGTAAGTTGTTCGGAACCGAAGCCGACCACAAATGAGTCGGCAGTGGAGTTTTCAAATCCGCGACCGAGAGCGAAGGCGTTGTCAGCGGTGGCGCGAATGTCTTCACCAAGGGCGACTGAGCCGTCGCCGGTGGCAGTGAGGTCAGCAGCATTAGCGTAACCCATTGCAACTGCTCCACTACCACTTGCTTGAAGAGTTCGTCCTCCTGATCCTGCGCGCCCCAAAGCAATAGACCCTAATCCACTGGACGATATTGTCGAATTACCGCTTGAGGTTTGAGCGTAACCCATTGCAACTGCTCCGTTACCGGTTGATTCTATAGTTGCCTGATTACCTAAATACGAATTAACAGAACCAAAAGCAAACGACCCTGAATTTGTTGAGTTTATGTTCCCTCCATATGCACCCATGTAACCACCTGCGAAAGATCCTGCTCCGCTGGCTATGGCACCTCGTCCTATAGCGGTTGAATAAATACCTACGTTGCTATCATCCCATTCACTGCCTGTCACATAACCCGCCCGGAACGCCCCTTTGCTCTTATCAAAGAAGAATCGATTATCATGATCAGCGTTTCCGGTATCAGCCAACTGGGTTGAGCCGAAGACAAAGTCGTCGGCGGTCACGTCTGAGTTGGTGCCGGTGTTAGAGACAAGGTTTGAAGCGATGGCCCAGATGCCGGAACCTTCTGTACTGGTTGAGTTTAAAGTGTTGCCTGTCCAGCTGAGTCCGGTGCCAGCAGTGATGCGGGTTGATGGAGTTTGGTAGAAGGACTCCCAGTTGGTGGTGGAAGCAGTTAATGGAATGGTGTATCCGGAAGAGAGCGCAACGTCTGTACCCGATACTTCAAGGCCGGTGGCAGTGACACCCTCAAGGTATCCGACCAGGGAGTGATCACCCCAGCCAAATGCGGTGTTCCATTGGGTGGAGTTGCCGCCGGTGGCGGTGATGACACCGGATACGTCGAGAGCGGTTGATGGTGATGTGGTGCCGATACCGACTTTCCCGCCCATAAAGGCGGCGGTGTTGGCGGGGACTTGCACGCCAAATTGATTTTGATCTAGGGCAACAGCAAAAGCATAGGCGCCAGAAGCTTCAATATCTTCTCCGAAAGCAATTGAGTAGGAAGCGGAGGCGGTTGTACCTTCTCCGAAAGCAGCAGAATAAGATCCTGAAACCTCAGTGTTGTAACCAAAGGCAACAGAATAATGACCTGAAGCAGTGGCGCCATTACCATAAGCAAGCGAATTATTTCCACTCGCCACACTTCCCGACCCTCCCGCCATTGAGCCGGAAACAAAGAGCGATTCGTTGCCGGTACCAAGGCTCTCGTCGCTTGAGCCAATGACCACATTGCCGGCGAAGGTCGAAGTTGCTGAAGTTGAGGAAGCGGTGAAGTAGTCAGCTTTTGCTTGGCCTTCAACAGAAAGAAGGGCGGAAGGATTTGCAGTACCGAGACCAAAGTAGCCGCTATCTGTTATACGCGCTTTTTCAACTTCACTACTATTACTCCACAGCTGAATTGGCAGACTGCTACTTGAATTAGTAACGTCAAGTTTAGCACTTGGTGTTCTTGTACCTATTCCAAAGTTATAATCAGTATCAATGTTAACTACATCCACAATAGGTCCTCCTGAATCAGGGCCAAGACTAACAATACGGAAGTTGTTATTAAAGTAAGGGTTTCCGGCACCCGCCCCAAAGTACCATGCGTTATTGGTGCCGCCTCGAGCAGACTGCAGTGTAACAGCTGCATCTTGATCTTCAGGCGCCTCCAAATAGATCTGAGAGTATGGAGCAGACGAAGCAGGGCCTTCATTAATGTGTAATGAAGTCTTTGGGCTACTCGTCCCAATTCCCAACCTGTTGGTCGAATCATCCCAGAAGAAGTTGCTGTTGTCTTCGGTCAGATTGGTTCCATCTGAGAAGACAACCGATCCTTCGGAGAGTGAAGTGGAGAGTGTCTCGACGTCGTCCACATTGAGGGTGTTAGTGCTCCATGTCAAGCCTGTTCCTGCACTGATGCGGGTACTTGGCGTGTCCCGGAAGGCTTCCCAGTTGGTGGTGGAGGCTGAGAGCGGGATAGTGTATCCGGAAGAGAGCGCAACGTCTGTACCCGATACTTCAAGGCCGGTTGCAGTCACACCATCAAGATAACCGACCAGGCTGTGGTCACCCCAACCGAAGGCAGTGTTCCATTGGGTGGAGTTGCCGCCGGTGGCGGTGATGACACCAGCTACGTCAAGGGCGGTTGATGGTGATGTGGTGCCGATGCCAACTTTTCCGTCATTGACAAAGAGATCGATTTGACCGAAGCCGACGGCGAAGGAAGAAGCGGTGCTGTTTGTAAAGTCCTCACCAAAGGCAAAGGCACCGTTTGCTGAGGCTGTTGGGCCGCCTGAACCGTTGCCAGCCCATCCCTGCCCACCAAAAGCGTACGAGCCTACATTTTGAGCTTGACTGCCGTAACCGGAGGCGGTGGAGGCGAAGCCGGAGGCGGTGGAGGTGTGGCCGAAAGCGGTGGAGTAGCCACCGGAGGCGGTGGTGGTGTAGCCAGAGGCGGTGGATCTGCCGCCGGAGGCGGTGGCGTTGAAACCAAACGCAAAGCTGTTTGCCCCACTCGCCACACTTCCCGACCCTCCCGCCATTGAACCGGAGACAAAGAGTGACTCCGCGCCGGTACCAAGATTTTCATTGCTTGAACCGATGACCACGTTGCCGGCGAAGGTTGAAGTGGCTGAGGTTGAGGAGGCGGTGAAGTACGGCGCTTTGGTTTGACCGTCTGAAAAGATGTTGAGGGCGCTATTATTTGTGGAACCGATCTTGACCGAGTTGGCGATTGCGTTGGTAATGTTGTAACCGAAAGCAGAGGCGTAGTTAGCGCTGGCAGTAACACCATGACCAAAAGCTGAGGAGTTAACCCCTGATGCAGTATTATTAAATCCAAATGCTGATGATGCAAGATTGGAACTGGTATTACCGTTACCTAACGCAGAACTGTATGCACCACTTGCTGTGTTATTGTATCCAAAAGCAGAAGCTTCGCCGGCAAACGGCCCATTACCACTCACTGTATTAGATACTCCAACTGCTGTGTTATTTGTAGATCCGGATACTTTGTTATATTTCCCAATATTGATCCAGCTATTCGATTCGTCCCAGACTTCTAATACTCCATCAATGTCTACATCGTACGCGAAGGTCGAAGTTGCCGACGTCGAGGAGGCGGTGAAGTAGTCGGCTTTTGCTTGACCTTCGACTGAGAGAAGGGCGGAAGGATTGTTTGTTCCGATTCCTAATCTATTAGTCGAATCATCCCAGAAGAAGTTGCTGTTGTCCTCTGCGAGGTTGGTTCCATCTGAAAAGACAACTGATCCTTCAGTAAGTGAGGTATTGAGAGTTTCAACATCATCAACATCCAATGTGATGGTACCGGTTGCTGATGCTGTGCTTGAGACACCGGTGCCGCCAAGTATTGAAAGGATGCCACCATCCGCAATGGTTTGGTTTGACCCGGCATCGCCGGCGACATCAAATGACTGCATTCCCCCTGCCCCGGAGATGTCTGTCCAGGTGAGGTTGCCGGAGCCATCTGTTTGGAGGACGTAGTTGTTTGACTGTGATGTTGGCCAGGTGTATGTCAGGCCGTTGAAAGTAGTGCCGCCAACAACTTCAAGAGCGCTTGCAGGGGTAGTAGTGCCGATGCCAACCGAACCGCCCATAAAAGCAGCGGTGTTGGCCGGAACGGTCACACCAGATTGATTGCCGTCGAGGGCGACGGCGAGGGCGTAGTTGCCGAGAGCTTCAATATGTTGACCAAAGGCAGTGGAGTTATTGCCGGAGGCGGTGATGTTGTTACCGAAAGCAAAAGAGTTGCCACCGGAAGCAGTAGCACCAAGACCGGAGGCGAAAGAATAGTCGCCGGAGGCCTCTGAGTTATAACCAGAAGCTGTGGAATAGTCACCAGAGGCAGTAGTGTTGTAGCCAGAAGCAGAGGCAAAGTAATCGCCGGAGGCGGTAGTGCCCTGACCGGAGGCGACAGAGTAGTTACCGGAGGCAGTGGTGTTGAGACCAAACGCAAAACTGTTTGCTCCACTTGCCACGCTCCCATCACCACCGGCAAATGAGTAGTTACCGTACGCTCGCGTGTCGCTGCTTCCAATCGCGAATGGATAGTCGCCGGTGCCGGCTTGGGCTTGACCGAAAGCGACGGCACCGGTGGAGGTGGCTTGAGAACTTCTTCCAAAGGAAGCGGAATAATGACCAGAGGCGGTGGTGTCGAAACCAAAAGCAGTGGAATAGTTGCCAGAGGCAGTAGTGACAGCACCAAAGGCGACAGAATAAGTACCTATATTCGCATCATCCCATTGATTTCCCGTCACACTTCCCGCCCGAAACGCCCCTTTACTCTTATCAAAGAAGAACCGATTATCATGATCAGCGTTTCCGGTATCAGCAAGCTGCGTTGAACCGAAGACAAAGTCGTCGGCGGTCACGTCTGAGTTTGTGCCGGTGTTTGAAACAAGGTTTGAAGCGATCGCCCAGATGCCGGAACCTTCTGTTGTGGTTGAATTCAAGGTGTTGCCTGTCCAAGAAAGACCATCTCCTGCCGTGATGCGGGTACTTGGCGTGTCCCGGAAAGCTTCCCAGTTGGTTGTGCTTGCTGAAAGCGGTATCTCATACCCACTCGTGAGCGCCACACTGTCGCCGTCGAGTTCGAGGCCGGTTGCCGAAATAGCCAGGTTGGTACCGTCTGAGATGTCGAGTGTTGTTGATCCCGCGGCAGTGAGTCTTCCTTGCGCGTCAACGGTGAATGTAGGGACAGCGGAGGATGAGCCGTATGAGTTTGCGGTGACTGATGTGTCAGCGAGGTATACGGTTGAACCGGTTGAGTCGAGTCCGACACCGGCAGTGTCAAAGTATCCAAAGGTGGAGTGGTCACCCCAGCTGAAAGCGGTCTGCCAGTTAGTGGTCGAGGCGGTGAGTGGGATCTCGTATCCGGTTGAGAGGGCGATGTCGTCGCCATCAAGCTCAATACCGGTCGCGCCGACCGTGAGGTTGGTGTGGTCACTGATGTCAAGTGAGCCCTCGACGTTTGAGCCTGCAAGGTCAATAGCGTTTGCGGTGATCTCCTGGCCTGATAGAGAGAGATAGTTCTCGCCGGCGAGTGTGACCGCGTCATGCAGGTCTGACGACTGAACTTCGGCATTGAGAATGCCGCCAGTGACGGAGAGGCCGGTTCCGGTGAGTGATGTAAAGGATTCAGAGCCAAGGCGGAAACGGTTAGCAACTTCGAGGTGGCCGGCGAAGGTTGAGGTGGCTGAGGTCGAGCTGGCGGTGAAGTACGGTGCTTTGGTTTGACCGTCTGAGAGGATGTGGAGCGTGTTGCCTTGGGAGGTTCCGAGAAGGATAGAGCCAGCTACGGCGTTTTCAACATCTTTTCCGAGAACAAGAGCATCATTTGCTGAGACAGTGGTGTTGTAGCCAAGAGCGGTAGACTGGTAGCCAGACGCAGTGGCAGAGCTACCAAGGGCAGTGGAGTACTCGCCAGAGGCAGTAGCAGATTTTCCGAGAGCAGTTGCGGAAACATCGGAGGCGGTGGTGTTATGACCGAGGGCGGTTGCGAAAAGATCAGAGGCAGTAGCCTGATAACCGACCGCAAGAGCTCCACCAAGATCACCAAAAGGAAAGTCAGCTGATGCCTCACTTTCAATACCAATTACAATACTACCAAGATCACCAGAGATAGTATTATCCTTTCCAATATTAATCCAGTTGTTTGTCTCGTCGTATATTTCAGCAGTTCCGTCCACGTCAAGAGTCTCGCTCGGACTATCCGTCCCAATCCCCAATCTATTATTTGAATCATCCCAGAAGAAGTTGCTTGTATCCGCTGCAAAGTTGTTCGAGCCGTCATTGAACTGTACTGCACCTTCATTTCCTGCTGCTGAAGTGGTGCTGTTGGTGTCATCCACCCAAGTAAACTGTCCGCTGTTGTATGAAAGTACCTGGCCGTCGGTTGCCGGTGAGGTGGTGGCCAGTTCACTTGGCTGAATGAGGGAGCCGAGAACAGAGC